>NZ_JBPVZE010000002.1:0-562 GCF_052261015.1 Acinetobacter sp. PFS20 | reverse complement strand
TCAGGCGTAGTGTCTGCGGACATTACTGCACCTGTGGTTGCACTCGATGATGTGTTAACCAATGACAGCACACCAGCACTCACTGGTACAGTGAACGATCCGACTGCGACTGTGGTGGTGACTGTTGATGGCACAGACTATCCAGCGACCAACAATGGTGACGGCACCTGGACCCTTGCAGACAATACCTTGCCTGTATTAACAGACGGTCCACATACCATTACCGTGACAGCAACTGACCCTGCAGGTAATGCAGGAACAGATACAGCTGTGGTGACAGTGGATACTAGCATTCCAGTAGTATCTTTAGATGATGTGGTTACTAATGACACGACTCCTGCTTTAACAGGGGCGATTAATGACCCAACAGCAACCGTGGTTGTGACTGTGGATGGTGTGGACTATCCAGCGACAAACAATGGCGATGGTACTTGGACGCTTGCAGACAATACACTGCCTGCGTTAACAGACGGTCCACATACAGTGACTGTAACTGCAACTGATCCAGCTGGAAATACAGCTACAGATACAGCTACGCTTACTATTGATACCGTACCTGCAG